>NZ_CP031416.1:275000-312500 GCF_003367375.1 Gallaecimonas mangrovi | reverse complement strand
CCATGGGGGCGTTATCGCCGGCACGGAAACCGCACTTCAAAATGCGCAGGTAACCGCCGGGGCGATCTTGGTAACGCGGACCCAATTCGTTGAACAATTTGCCCACTACTTCTTTATCACGAGTACGGGCAAAGGCCAGACGACGGTTAGCAACGCTGTCAATCTTGGCCAGGGTGATCAACGGCTCAACAACGCGACGCAGTTCTTTCGCCTTAGGCACGGTAGTCTTGATAACTTCATGACGTACCAGTGAGCTGGCCATGTTACGGAACATGGCCTGGCGATGGCTGCTGTTGCGATTTAGTTGACGACCACTCTTACGATGGCGCATGGGAGTTTCCTTTTAACTAAATCAGTTGAACACGTAACCCGGTTCAGTCTCTATCGACCAGACTGGCGGGTGGCCAATTCTCGAGGCGCATGCCCAGAGAAAGACCACGAGACGCCAATACGTCTTTGATTTCGGTTAGAGACTTTTTACCCAGGTTAGGCGTCTTGAGGAGCTCTACCTCGGTACGCTGTACCAGGTCACCGATGTAGTGGATGGCTTCTGCTTTAAGGCAGTTAGCCGAACGCACTGTCAGCTCCAAATCATCAACAGGACGCAGCAGGATCGGATCGAACTCCGGTTTCTCTTCCTTCTGCTCCGGCTCACTCATATCACGCAGCTCAACGAAGGCTTCCAGTTGCTCTGCCATGATAGTGGCAGCGCGACGGATGGCTTCCTCGGGATCGATGGTACCGTTGGTTTCCATATCGATAACGAGTTTATCGAGGTCGGTGCGCTGTTCTACACGGGCACGTTCCACGTTATAAGCAATACGCTCAACAGGAGAAAAACCAGCGTCGACCAACAGGCGGCCTACGGGACGGTCTTCCTCTTCCAGAGACAGACGAGAAGACGCGGGTACATAACCACGACCAACCTCGACTTTAATGCGCATGGAAATCTCGGCATCACCAGTCAGGGTGCAGATGTGGTGCTCGGGGTTCATGATTTCCACATCACCGTCAGTGGTAATGTCTGCCGCGACAACCGGGCCAGCGCCACTCTTATTGAGAGTCAGGACGGCTTCGTCCTTGCCGTGCAGTTTCACGGCTAGGCCTTTAAGGTTCAGAAGGATCTCAATAACATCCTCTTGAACGCCTTCCTTGCTGGAGTACTCGTGCAGTACACCTTCAATTTCTACTTCCGTCACGGCACAACCGGGCATAGAAGACAGAAGAATGCGGCGCAGCGCATTGCCAAGCGTGTGCCCAAAACCGCGTTCAAGCGGCTCAAGAGTCACCTTGGCTCGAGTCGGGCTGAGGCTTTCAATGTCCACCAGCCGCGGCTTGAGAAAATCAGTAACAGAACCCTGCATATAGTCCTCTCTAGTGCGTTAAGCTTTACTTGGAGTAAAGCTCGACGATCAGCTGTTCGTTGATGTCGGCGGACAAATCAGTACGCTCAGGAAGGCGCTTGTAAGTACCTTCCATCTTGTCTTTGTCAACTTCCAGCCAGGTCGGCTTTTCACGCTGTTCAGCCAGTTCCAGTGCTGCTTTGATGCGAGCCTGTTTCTTGGCTTTCTCACGGATGGAGACGACGTCGTTGACGGAGATCTGGTAAGAAGCAACGTTTACAACCTTGCCATTTACCAGTACCGCTTTGTGGCTTACCAGCTGACGAGCTTCAGCGCGAGTAGCACCAAAACCCATACGGAAAACCACATTGTCCAGACGGCCTTCCAGCAGTTGCAACAGGTTTTCACCGGTGTTGCCTTTCAGGCGGGCAGCCTCTTTGTAGTAGTTACGGAATTGCTTTTCCAGTACGCCGTAGATACGACGAACTTTTTGCTTCTCGCGCAGCTGAACACCGTAGTCAGACAGACGGGGCTTACGCGCACCGTGCTGGCCAGGAGCCTGCTCGAGTTTGCATTTGGAATCAATCGCGCGTACGCCGCTTTTCAGGAACAGATCAGTACCTTCGCGGCGGCTGAGCTTGAGCTTGGGACCCAAATATCTTGCCATGTTCTTTCTCCACTATCCTCTAGAAGCGAATTTATACGCGACGCTTCTTCGGCGGACGGCAGCCGTTGTGCGGAATCGGCGTGACGTCGGTGATGTTGGTGATCCGGAAACCGGCAGCGTTAAGAGCGCGGATTGCGGATTCACGGCCCGGACCGGGACCTTTCACATTCACTTCCAGGTTTTTCACACCGTATTCAGCAGCAGCTACACCTGCACGCTCAGCAGCAACCTGCGCAGCGAAAGGAGTAGATTTGCGTGAACCACGGAAACCAGAGCCACCAGAGGTAGCCCAGGACAGAGCGTTACCCTGACGGTCAGTGATAGTCACGATAGTGTTGTTGAAAGAAGCATGTACGTGGGCGATACCATCAACCACTTGCTTCTTAACGCGCTTACGGGCACGAGTCGGAGTTTTAGCCATCGTTTACCTTCCCAGATTACTTCTTGATCGGTTTACGAGGACCCTTACGGGTGCGCGCATTAGTTTTAGTGCGCTGACCACGTACGGGCAGACCGCGACGATGACGCAGACCACGGAAACAACCCAGGTCCATCAAACGTTTGATAGACAGGGTGACTTCACGGCGCAGATCACCTTCAACGGTGTACTTACCGACTTCGTCACGAAGCTTGTCGATTTGCGCTTCATCCAACTGGTGGATTTTCACGCTTTCTTCAATACCAGCGGCGGCACAAATGGCCTTAGCGCGGGTACGACCGACGCCATAAATGGCAGTCAGTGCGATCACAGCATGTTTATGATCAGGAATGTTAATGCCGGCTATACGGGCCATCAACTGCACTCCTAAAGTAGTGGCTATCTGCGGAAAGCCCGTAAGGATACCCAACAGAAAGCCTGTTTTCAATTAAGCTGACCAGCTAATTTGCTGGTCAGCCCCGGATTAGCCTTGCCGTTGCTTGTGCTTCGGCTCAGTGCAAATCACGCGAACCACGCCGTGGCGCTTGATGATTTTGCAGTTGCGGCAAATTTTCTTAACGGATGCACGAACTTTCATTGCTTACTCCGTATGTTAACGACACCAAAGGCCGGGCTTAGCGCCCGTAACCTTTGAGGTTCGCCTTCTTCATGACAGACTCGTACTGATGGGTCATCAGATGAGTCTGCACCTGCGCCATAAAGTCCATGATGACAACAACGATAATGAGCAGTGAAGTACCACCGAAGTAGAACTGCACATTAAACGCTACCATCATGAACTCGGGGATCAGACACACTAAGGTGATATAGATCGCGCCGGCCAAAGTCAGACGAGTCATCACTTTGTCGATGTAGCGAGCAGTTTGCTCGCCCGGGCGAATACCCGGAATAAAGGCACCGCTCTTCTTCAGATTTTCTGCAGTTTCGCGCGGGTTGAAAACCAGCCCGGTATAGAAGAAACAGAAGAAGATAATGGCTGCTGAATACAGCATCACGTACAACGGCTGTCCTGGAGAGAGCGACAGAGCAATACTTTGCAACCAAGACAGTGACTCATTCTGGCCAAACCATTGAGCCACAGTACCCGGGAACAAAATAATGGAGCTGGCGAAGATCGGCGGAATAACACCGGCCATATTGATCTTCAGCGGCAGATGCGTACTTTGCGCTGCAAAGATACGACGGCCTTGCTGCCTTTTTGCGTAGTTAACGACGATGCGGCGTTGACCGCGTTCAACGAAAACCACGCCGAAAGTAACAGCAACAACTACAACTGCAATCAGGATCGCTACCAGGAAATTCAAATCCCCTTGACGCGCCTGCTCTATTGTCTTGCCGATCGCCGGGGCTAGGCCCGCGACGATACCGGAAAAGATCAGAATGGAGATACCGTTACCGATACCCCGTTCAGTGATCTGCTCACCCAGCCACATCAGGAACATAGTGCCGGTCACCAAGCTCACTACTGCAGTAAAGTAGAAAGCCGGACCTGGATTCAGCACAAGGCCGTGTACCAGGTTAGGAAGACCGGTTGCGATCCCAAAGGACTGCACAATTGCCAGTGCCAATGTACCCCAGCGGGTGTACTGACTGATCTTACGGCGCCCTGCTTCACCTTCCTTTTTCAGTTCGGCGAGTGCGGGGTGCACCACAGTCAGCAATTGCACGATGATCGATGCCGAGATGTACGGCATGATCCCCAATGCAAATACAGAGGCACGGGACAAGGCACCACCGCTGAACATGTTGAACATGGCAACGATGGTATCTTTTTGCTGTGCAAACAGATTGGCAAGAACAGCAGCGTCAATACCAGGAATGGGGACGAAGGAGCCGGCCCGGAAAACGATAATCGCTCCGAGCACGAACAGCAGCCGGCGTTTAAGTTCCGACAGCCCGCCTTGTGCCTTATTGGTATCCAGTCCTGGTTTAGCCATTGCCTATTATTCCTCGACCTTTCCGCCAGCGGCTTCAATGGCAGCACGGGCACCTTTGGTGACGCGCAGACCACGTACAGTCACAGGACGCTCGATGGCGCCGGACAGTACAACCTTGGCGAATTCAATATTACGGGTGATGACGTTAGCCTCTTTCAGGCTGTTCAGGTCAACTACATCACCTTCTACCTTGGCAAGTTCAGCCAGACGTACTTCTGCAGACACTAAGGACTTGCGAGAAGTGAAGCCAAACTTAGGCAGACGGCGTTGCAGCGGCATCTGACCGCCTTCAAAACCGGCACGTACTTTACCACCGCTACGGCTCTTTTGACCTTTATGGCCACGGCCACCGGTTTTACCCAGGCCAGAACCAATACCACGGCCTACACGCTTAGGAGCAGACTTGGCACCAGCGGCAGGGGATAGGTTATTCAGTTTCATCCGATTAGCCCTCCACCTTCACCATGTAAATTACCTGGTTGATCATGCCACGCACGGCCGGAGTATCTTCCAGCTCAACGGTGTGGTTGATCTTACGCAGGCCCAGACCGCGCAGAGTGGCTTTATGCTTAGGCAAGCGGCCAATCGAGCTGCGGGTTTGAGTAACTTTTACTGTCTTATTAGCCATTGTGATTACCCCAGAATTTCTTCAACGGTGAGACCACGTTTGGCCGCTACGGCTTCTGGAGACTTAGTGTCTACCAGAGCACCGATGGTTGCACGAACCACGTTGATCGGGTTGGTGGAACCATAAGCTTTGGACAGTACGTTTTGTACGCCAGCTACTTCCAGCACGGCGCGCATCGCACCGCCGGCAATGATACCGGTACCTTCTGAGGCAGGCTGCATGTAAACCTGAGAGCCAGAATGACGGCCCTTAACGGCGTGATGCAGGGTGGTGCCGTTCAGAGATACGGTAACCATGTTGCGGCGAGCTTGTTCCATTGCCTTTTGAATGGCAGCTGGAACTTCGCGGGCTTTACCGTAACCAAAACCGATGCGACCGTTGCCGTCGCCCACTACAGTCAATGCAGTGAAGCTGAAGATACGGCCGCCCTTAACTACTTTAGAAACACGGTTAACACTGATCAGCTTTTCGATCAGGTCACCGGCTTGCTTTTCTACGTTCGCCATGACTGCTCCTTAGAACTTCAGGCCGGCTTCACGGGCAGCGTCCGCCAGGGCAGCTACACGACCGTGATATTTAAAACCGGAACGATCGAATGCAACGGTGCTCACGCCTTTTTCAAGAGCGCGCTCGGCGATGGCTTTACCCACTGCTTTGGCAGCATCGATGTTGCCGGAGTATTTCACTTGCTCGGCCAGTGCCTTATCCAGAGTGGAGGCAGAGGCGATCACTTCAGAACCGTTGGCTGCGATCAGCTGCGCATAAATATGGCGCGGTGTACGGTGAACCACCAGACGATTCGCACCCAGCTCTTTAATCTGCTTGCGTACGCGCAGAGCGCGACGAAGACGAGATGCTTTCTTGTCCATAGTGTTACCTTACTTCTTCTTAGCCTCTTTACGCAGAACAGTTTCGTCAGCGTAGCGAACACCTTTGCCTTTGTAAGGCTCGGGCGGACGGTAGCCACGAACATTGGCAGCAACTTGGCCAACCAATTGTTTGTCTGCGCCTTTGATAACTACTTCAGTCTGGCTTGGGCACTCGGCAGAGATGCCTTGCGGCAGTTCGTGCTCAACCGGGTGAGAAAAGCCCAGATGCATGTTCAGCTTGGAACCTTGTACCTGTACTTTGTAACCCACGCCAATCAGTTGCAGCTTACGGCTGAAGCCTTCAGTAACACCGATGACCATGTTGTTGATCAGGGCACGGGCGGTACCGGCCTGAGCAATTTCATCAGCACCTTCTTTCAGGCTAACTTTCAGCTGGTTGTCTTCTTGGTTAACGGCCACAACATCGTTCAGAACGCGGCTGAGGGTACCGTTTTTACCTTTAACTGTGATTTCCTGACCGTCGATTTTAACTTCGACACCGGCAGGAACGGTCACAGGTGCTTTAGCGACACGAGACATTATTCTACCCCCTTACGCTACGTAGCAGATGATTTCGCCACCCATACCGGCTTTACGCGCGGCACGGTCGCTCATCACGCCCTTGGACGTAGAGACGATAGCAACGCCCAGACCACCCATTACTTTCGGCAGCTCATCTTTTTTCTTATAGATGCGCAGGCCAGGGCGGGAAACGCGTTGAATGCTCTCGACAACCGGCTTGCCCTGGAAATATTTCAGGGTCACTTCCAGCTCGGGCTTGACGTCGCCAGTAACTTTATAGTCAGCGACATAACCTTCTTTCTTCAGCGTCTCGGCGATAGCCACCTTCAGCTTGGAAGAAGGCATGGAGACTGCAACCTTACGGGCCTGTTGGCCGTTGCGGATGCGAGTCAGCATGTCAGCGATAGGATCTTGCATGCTCATAATGCTTCACTCCCGTAAGTGGCTTACCAGCTAGCCTTTTTAAGGCCAGGAATTTCACCGCGCATCGCAGCTTCACGCACTTTAATACGGCTCAGGCCGAATTTGCGCAGATAAGCGTGCGGACGACCAGTTACACGGCAGCGGTTACGCTGGCGAGTACGGCTGGAATCGCGTGGCAGGGATTGCAGTTTGAGCACGGCGTCCCAACGCTCTTCATCGGAGCTGTTGACGCTGCTGATAACGGCTTTCAGTGCAATACGCTTTTCAGCGAATTGTGCTACCAGCTTGGCGCGCTTGGCCTCGCGGGCCTTCATTGATTGCTTTGCCATAACCCTAATTCCTTACTTTTTGAACGGGAAGTTAAAGGCAGCCAGCAGAGCACGACCTTCCTCGTCATTACGCGAAGTAGTGGTGATGGTGATATCCAGACCACGAACGCGATCGACTTTGTCATAGTCGATTTCAGGGAAGATGATTTGCTCGCGAACACCCATGCTGTAGTTGCCACGACCGTCGAAAGATTTCGGGTTGAGGCCACGGAAGTCACGGATACGGGGAATAGAAATTGAGACTAAACGCTCAAAGAATTCCCACATACGTTCGCCACGCAGGGTTACTTTGCAACCAATGGGGTAACCTTCACGGATTTTGAAGCCCGCTACGGATTTACGCGCTTTGGTGATGAGGGGCTTCTGACCGGAAATGGCTGCCAGGTCGGCAGAGGCATTGTCCAGCAGCTTTTTATCAGCCACAGCTTCACCTACACCCATGTTAAGGGTGATTTTTTCAATCCGAGGGACTTGCATGACTGTCTTGTAGCCGAACTCTTTTACGAGCCCAGGCACTACAGTCTCTTTGTAGAAATCATGCAGTTTCGCCATCGTATACTCCAAAAATCAGTTGATGACTTCGTTATTGGATTTGAAGAAACGAACCTTTTGGCCTTCTTCAAAACGGAAACCGATACGGTCAGCCTTGCCAGTTTTGGGGTTGTAGATAGCAACGTTGGAAACCTGAATAGGGGCTTCTTTTTCAACAATGCCACCCTGAACACCCAGATAAGGGTTGGGCTTTTGGTGTTTTTTGATGACGTTTACGCCTTCAACGATCAGCTTACCGGTAGCCAGGACCTTGGTGACTTTGCCACGCTTGCCCTTGTCTTTGCCAGTCAGCACGATCACTTCATCGTCACGACGAATTTTCGCTGCCATTGGGATACTCCTTACAGTACTTCCGGCGCCAGAGAGATGATCTTCATGAACTTCTCAGAACGCAGTTCACGAGTCACAGGCCCGAAGATACGGGTGCCAATGGGTTCCTGCTTACCATTAAGCAGTACCGCAGCGTTACGATCGAAACGGATCAAAGAACCGTCAGGACGACGCACACCTTTTTTGGTACGCACTACCACCGCGTTAACCACATCACCTTTTTTCACTTTACCGCGCGGAATTGCTTCCTTAACGGTAACTTTGATGATGTCGCCAACAGCGGCATAACGGCGGTGCGAACCACCCAGAACCTTAATACACATTACGCTGCGAGCGCCGCTGTTATCAGCAACGTCGAGCATACTTTGCATTTGGATCATGTTAGTGCTCCGCTAAAAAATAACTACGGCCCAGAATTGGGCCACCTTTGGCTGCCTATAGCAAAGGCGCGACAGTTTAACACCATCCCCTTGCAATGGGTAGCGCCAAGGCTAATAAAAATACAATGACCCCGTTTCCGGGGTCATTGCTGTTTTTGCGCAGGCTTTAGGCGATTAAACCTTAGCCGGACGCTCAACGACTTGTACCAAAGTCCAAGACTTAGTCTTAGACAACGGACGACATTCGCGAATAGTCACGACGTCGCCAGCTTGGCACTCGTTGTTCTCGTCATGCACGTGCAGCTTGGTGGTACGCTTGATGAACTTACCGTAGATCGGGTGCTTCACGAAGCGCTCGATAGCAACAGTGATGGATTTGTCCATCTTGTCGCTGACCACGCGGCCTTGCAGCGTACGAACAGTCTTCTCAGTCATTACGCACCTGCCTTCTCGTTGAGAACAGTCTTAACGCGTGCAATATTGCGACGCACTTTCTTGAGCTCATGAGACTGAGACAGCTGACCAGTAGCCGCTTGCATGCGCAGGTTGAATTGCTCACGCAGCAGTTCGATCAACTCAGCGTTCAGCTCTTCAACGCTCTTGTTACGAAGATCAGTCGCTTTCATTACAGTACCGTCCGAGTCACAAAGGTGGTCTTAAAGGGCAGTTTAGCGGCCGCAAGGGCGAACGCTTCACGTGCCAGCTCTTCAGAGACACCATCCATTTCATAAAGGACTTTGCCGGGTTTGATTTCGGCAACCCAATATTCAACGGAACCCTTACCTTTACCCATCCGCACTTCCAGAGGCTTCTCGGAGATCGGCTTATCGGGGAATACCCGGATCCAGATCTTACCTTGACGCTTGACGTGACGGGTCATGGCACGACGGGCAGCTTCAATTTGACGGGCAGTCATGCGACCACGGCCAATGGCTTTCAGGCCAAAGGTACCGAATGACACCTTGGCACCGGCTTGCGCCAGGCCACGGTTGCGCATCTTGTGCTGCTTACGGAATTTTGTACGTTTCGGTTGCAACATCGCTGGAACTCCTTACTTGCCACCTTTGCCTTTCTTCTTGGGCTCAGGCTGGACTTCGGCAACCGGCATACCGCCCAGAATCTCACCTTTGAAGATCCAGACTTTAGTGCCGATCACGCCGTAAGTGGTGTGAGCTTCGGAAGTGGCATAATCGATGTCAGCGCGCAGGGTGTGCAGCGGCACACGGCCTTCACGGTACCATTCGGTGCGAGCGATTTCGGCGCCACCGAGGCGGCCGTTCACTTCTACCTTGATACCCTTAGCACCCAGACGCATAGCGTTTTGTACCGCACGCTTCATAGCGCGACGGAACATCACGCGGCGCTCCAGCTGGCTGCTGATGTTGTCAGCTACCAGTTGCGCGTCCAGCTCAGGCTTACGTACTTCGCTGATGTTGATTTGCGCGGGCACGCCGGCAATTTTGGCAACAGCTTTACGCAGCTTCTCGACGTCTTCACCTTTCTTACCAATAACAACACCCGGACGGGCGGTGTGAATGGTAACGCGGATAGACTTGGCAGGGCGCTCGATAACGATGCGGGATACAGAAGCGGCTTTCAGTTCCTTTTTCAGGAATTGACGCACTTCATGATCGCCATGCAGGTTGTCAGCAAAATCTTTGGTATCAGCGAACCAGGTCGCATTCCAAGGCTTGACGATGCCCAGGCGGATACCATTAGGATGTACTTTCTGTCCCATTGCTTATCTCCTGGATTAACGCTCAGCGACAACCACAGTAATGTGGCTGGTGCGCTTGAGGATACGATCCGCACGACCTTTGGCGCGGGGCATGATGCGTTTCATGGTAGGACCTTCATCTACGAAGATCTTGGCCACTTTCAGTTCATCGATGTCCAGACCGAAGTTGTGCTCGGCGTTGGCAATGGCTGAATCCAGTACCTTCTTGACCAGCGCGGCAGCTTTCTTGTCGCTGAAGGCCAAAGTGTCAATGGCCTTAGCCACGGGCAGACCGCGAACCTGATCAGCAACCAGGCGAGCCTTCTGCGCGGAGGTACGGGCAAAACGATGTTTAGCGATAGCTTCCATCTTTTACTCCTTAACGCTTCTTGGCTTTCTTGTCCGCGGCGTGACCACGGTAAGTACGGGTCGGCGCGAACTCGCCCAGCTTGTGACCGATCATTTCGTCGGAAACGTATACCGGAACGTGCTGACGACCATTATGGACAGCGATGGTCAAACCGATCATGTTCGGAATGATCATTGAACGACGGGACCAAGTCTTAATTGGTTTCTTGTCCCCGCTTTCCACCGCTTTCTCTACCTTCTTCAGCAAGTGCAGGTCGATAAACGGACCTTTCTTGAGAGAACGTGGCATGGTGATTCCTCTAGCTTATTTACTTGCTACGACGGCGTACGATGAACTTATCGGTACGCTTGTTCTTACGGGTTTTAGCGCCCTTGGTAGGTTTGCCCCACGGAGAAACCGGGTGACGACCACCAGAGGTACGGCCTTCACCACCACCGTGCGGGTGATCTACCGGGTTCATGGCAACACCACGAACGGTCGGACGAACACCGCGCCAGCGTTTGGCACCAGCTTTACCCAGTTGACGCAGCATGTGCTCAGCGTTGCCCACTTCACCAATGGTGGCGCGGCAATCTGCAGGCACTTTGCGCATTTCGCCGCTACGCAGGCGAATAGTTACGTAGGCACCGTCGCGAGCAACGATCTGTACGTAAGCACCAGCGGAACGAGCCAGCTGAGCGCCTTTGCCAGGCTTCATTTCTACTGCGTGAACAGTAGAACCAACTGGGATGTTGCGCATCGGCAGGGTGTTACCTGCTTTGATAGGCGCATCTACACCAGATTGGATTTTGTCGCCAGCCTGAATGCCTTTAGGGGCCAGGATGTAACGACGTTCGCCATCAGCGTACAGAACCAGCGCGATGTTAGCGCTGCGGTTAGGATCGTATTCCAGACGCTCAACAGTGGCAGGTACGCCATCTTTGGTACGTTTGAAATCGATGATCCGGTAATGCTGTTTGTGACCACCACCGATATGACGGGTAGTGATACGGCCAGCATTGTTGCGGCCGCCAGACTTGGACTTAGAGTCCAACAGGGCAGCGTGCGGCTTGCCTTTATGCAGCTCAGGGTTAACCACTTTAACTACGTGGCGACGACCCGGAGATGTCGGCTTACATTTAACGATAGCCATAGCTCTGAATCCTCCCCTTATTCAGCGCCGCCGAAGTCGATCTCTTGACCGGCCTTCAGGGTCACATAGGCTTTTTTCCAATCGCTGCGACGGCCGGTACGGGCGCCGTGGCGTTTGGTTTTGCCTTTGACGTTTACGGTGCGAACTGCGTCCACTTCGACTTCGAAGAGCTTCTCTACAGCAGCCTTAACTTCGGCTTTAGTAGAGTCGGTAGCCACTTTCAGAACAACAGTGTTGAACTTCTCGGCAACCATAGTGCTCTTTTCAGAGACGTGAGGGGCGCGAATAACTTTCAGAATGCGTTCTTCACGGATCATGCCAGCATCTCCTCGAGTTGCTTCACAGCACCAGCGGTCATCAGCACCTTATCGAAGGCGATCAGAGACACCGGGTCGATACCGGCTACGTCGCGCACGTCGACCTTGTACAGGTTGCGGGCAGCCAGGAACAGGTTCTCGTCGACTTCTTGAGTCACGATCAACACGTCCTTCAGCTCAAGCTCAGAAAGCTTGCCAACCAGTTCTTTGGTCTTGGGTGCAGAAACACCGAAGTTCTCGACAACAACCAAACGCTCCTGACGAACCAGTTCAGACAGGATGCTTTTGATCGCGCCGCGATACATTTTCTTGTTTACTTTCTGCTCGTAATTTTGCGGTTTAGCCGCAAAATTCACACCACCGGAGCGCCAGATCGGGCTGCGGATGGTGCCGGCACGGGCGCGGCCAGTGCCTTTCTGACGGAAGGGCTTCTTGCCGCCGCCGGAAACTTCTGAGCGGGTCTTCTGAGCGCGGGTACCTTGACGAGCAGCAGCGGCGTAGGCCACAACTACTTGGTGTACCAGGGCTTCATTCAGCTCACGCCCAAAGGTAGCTTCGGAAACTTCAAGAGCGCCTTGCGCGTCTTTCAATACCAATTCCATCACCTATCTCCTCAGACGTTACGCTTTCACAGCGGGTTTAACGATGAGGTCACCACCGGTGGCGCCGGGTACAGCACCTTTAACCAGCAGCAGGCCGCGCTCGGCATCTACACGAACCAATTCCAGGTTCTGGGTAGTGACACGTTCGTCGCCCATGTGACCAGCCATCTTCTTGCCCTTAAACACCTTACCCGGGGATTGGTTTTGACCAATAGAACCGTGTACGCGGTGAGACAAGGAGTTACCGTGAGTAGCGTCTTGAGTGCGGAAGTTCCAGCGCTTAACAGCACCTGCAAAACCTTTACCTTTGGAGGTACCGGTCACGTCAACTTTCTTGACGTCGTTAAACAGATCGAAGCTCAGCTCGGCACCCAGCTCCAGGCCTTCGCCCTCGCCGTCTGCCAGACGGAATTCCCACAAACCACGGCCAGCTTCAACGCCAGCTTTGGCAAAGTGACCCGCTTGCGGCTTAGTCACACGGTTGGCTTTTTTCGAGCCAGTGGTGATTTGCAGCGCGCGGTAACCGTCAGTTTCCAGGGTTTTAACCTGGGTAACACGGTTGCTTTCAACTTGGATTACGGTTACGGGAATAGATACACCGTCTTCAGTGAAGATACGGGTCATCCCGACTTTTTTACCGACTAGACCAATAGCCATTATTAACCTCTAAGACTGTTCAGAGTGTTGCCACGCAGAGGATCAGCCCAAGCTGATCTGTACGTCGACGCCAGCGGCCAAATCGAGGCGCATCAGGGCGTCAACAGTCTTGTCGGTGGGTTCTACGATATCCACCAGACGCTTATGAGTACGGATCTCATATTGATCACGCGCGTCTTTGTTGACGTGCGGAGAGATCAGTACAGTGAAACGCTCTTTACGGGTAGGCAGCGGAATAGGACCGCGAACCTGGGCACCTGTGCGTTTAGCCGTTTCCACGATTTCCGCAGTAGACTGGTCGATCAAACGATGATCGAAAGCCTTAAGGCGAATACGGATACGTTGATTAGCCATTACAATTGACTCCGTTAAAAAGAACTAAAGAGCAACAGACAATAAAACGCACCTCTACCACATCTCTTAAGAGATGGGAGAAGTGATTCTCTTATCCGTCAGCCCCAAATCGGGGCTGCTGTTTTCGGTGAACTTATTGCTCACCTGTTCAGCAAGAGCATTACCTTCGCATGGAAGGCTGCGCAATTATACGTAACGGTAGAATAAAAACAACCCCGGCGAACAAAAATCCAACAGCGCTAAATAACAGGCAAAAAGAAAGGGTGCCGAAGCACCCTTTCTTTAGGCAATCCTAACGCTTAGGCAAGGATTTTGGCTACTACGCCAGCGCCTACGGTACGGCCACCTTCGCGAATGGCGAAACGCAGACCTTCATCCATCGCGATTGGAGCAATTAGCTCTACTACCATCTGGATGTTATCGCCTGGCATTACCATCTCTACGCCTTCTGGCAGTTCGATGGTGCCGGTTACGTCAGTTGTTCGGAAGTAGAACTGCGGACGGTAACCTTTGAAGAACGGAGTATGACGACCACCTTCTTCTTTGCTCAGCACGTACACTTCTGATTCGAACTTGGTGTGCGGCTTGATTGAACCAGGCTTACACAGTACTTGACCGCGCTCTACTTCATCACGCTTAGTACCACGCAGCAGAACACCTACGTTCTCACCGGCACGGCCTTCGTCCAGCAATTTGCGGAACATTTCTACACCAGTACAGGTGGTTTTAGTGGTCGCGTTGATACCCACGATCTCCACTTCTTCACCAACCTTGATAATGCCCTGCTCTACACGACCGGTCACTACGGTACCTCGGCCTGAGATGGAGAACACGTCTTCTACTGGCAGGATGAACGGCTTGTCAATGGCACGCTCTGGCTCTGGGATGTAGGTATCCAGGGCTTCGCCCAGCTCAATGATTTTCTTTTCCCACTCTGCATCGCCTTCCAGCGCTTTCAGAGCAGAACCTTTGATCACCGGCAGGTCGTCACCTGGGAAGTCGTACTGGCTCAGCAGTTCACGTACTTCCATTTCAACCAGCTCTTGCAGCTCTTCGTCATCTACCATGTCACATTTGTTCATGAACACGATGATGTACGGTACGCCTACCTGGCGACCCAGCAGGATGTGCTCACGAGTCTGTGGCATCGGGCCGTCAGTGGCCGCTACTACCAGAATAGCGCCGTCCATCTGAGCAGCACCGGTGATCATGTTTTTCACGTAGTCGGCGTGGCCGGGGCAGTCAACGTGCGCGTAGTGGCGAGTCGGGGTGTCGTACTCTACGTGAGAAGTAGAAATGGTGATACCACGTGCTTTCTCTTCCGGCGCGTTGTCGATTTGGTCGAACGCTTTAGCGCTACCGCCGTAAGTTTTAGACAGTACGGTGGTGATGGCTGCGGTCAGAGTGGTTTTACCGTGGTCAACGTGACCGATGGTACCTACGTTGACGTGCGGTTTTGTACGTTCAAATTTTTCTTTAGACACGGCTAAAATCCTTCATGTAAAAGGGGGCCAGCTCCAATTCAGCTGACCCTTTTTCGCTATGTGTTACTCGCCGGATTTGCGAGCTTCGATAACTTCTTTGGCGATGTTGTTCGGGCACTCTTGGTACTTCAAGAACTCCATGGAGTAAGAAGCACGACCTTGAGTGGCAGAACGCAGGTCGGTAGCGTAGCCGAACATTTCGGACAGCGGAACCTGGGCATTAACGATTTTGCCGGAGGGGCCATCTTCCATGCCTTCAACCATGCCACGACGACGGTTAACGTCGCCAATAACATCACCCATGTTTTCCTCTGGCGTTTCGATTTCCACCTTCATGATGGGTTCGAGCAGCACAGGGCTGGCTTTCATAAAGCCGGACTTGAAGCCCATAGAGGCAGCGATTTTAAACGCCATCTCGTTGGAGTCCACGTCATGGTAAGAACCATCGTACAAGGTTACTTTCAGGTCTTCGATAGGGAAGCCGGCCAGAACACCGTTCTTCATCTGTTCCTGAATACCTTTGTCAACGGCTGGGATGTATTCCTTCGGAACCACACCACCAACGATTTCGTTGACGAACTCGTAGCCCTTGCCTTCTTCGACAGGCTCGATACGAAGCCATACGTGACCGAACTGACCGCGACCACCAGACTGACGTACGAACTTACCTTCAGACTCAACGCTGTTACGGATGGTTTCACGGTAGGAAACCTGCGGTTTACCTACGTTGGCTTCAACCTTGAACTCACGACGCATACGGTCAACGAGGATCTCAAGGTGCAGCTCACCCATACCGGCGATGATGGTTTGGCCTGATTCTTCGTCTGTCCAAACACGGAAGGAAGGATCTTCTTGAGCCAGACGGCCCAGGGCCAGGCCCATCTTCTCTTGGTCAGACTTAGTTTTAGGCTCAACAGCAACGGAGATAACCGGCTCAGGGAACTCCATACGCTCCAGAATGATCGGGCTGTCGAGAGCACACAGGGTTTCACCTGTGGTCACATCTTTCAGACCGATACCAGCAGCGATGTCGCCCGCACGAACTTCTTTGATTTCTTCGCGCTTGTTAGAGTGCATCTGCACGATACGGCCGATACGCTCTTTTTTGTCTTTGGTGGCGTTCAATACTGCGTCACCGGAGTTAACTACACCGGAGTAAACGCGGAAGAAGGTCAGAGAGCCAACGAACGGGTCGGTAGCAATCTTAAACGCCAGAGCCGCGAAGGGCTCTTCGTCGCTGGACTTACGTACAGCGGCTTCACCGTTAGGCAGTTCACCTTTAATAGGCGGAACGTCGGTCGGGCCAGGCAGGAACTCAACAACAGCGTCGAGCATGGCCTGAACACCTTTGTTCTTGAACGCAGAGCCACAAGTACACAGGATGATATCGGTGCTCAGTACGCGCTCGCGCAGACCGGCTTTGATTTCTTCCTCGTTCAGCTCTTCACCGCCCAGGTATTTTTCCATCAGCTCTTCGTTGGCTTCGGCGGCGGCTTCGATCATGTTCATGCGCCATTCTTCAGCCAAGTCCTGCATGTCTGCAGGAATATCTTCGTAGGTGAAGGTGGCACCGAAGTCGTCTTCGTTCCAGTTGATGGCCTTCATTTTGATAAGGTCAACAACACCTTTGAAGTTATCTTCAGCACCGATAGGCAGCTGGATCGGTACCGCGGTAGCTTTCAAGCGGCTCTTGATTTGCTCAATAACGCGCAGGAAGTTAGCACCGGTACGGTCCATTTTGTTTACAAAGGCGATACGGGGTACGTGGTACTTGTTCGCCTGACGCCATACGGTTTCAGACTGGGGCTGAACACCGCCCACAGCGCAGTAAACCATTACGGCACCATCCAGAACACGCATGGAACGCTCTACCTCAATGGTAAAGTCAACGTGTCCGGGAGTATCGATGATGTTGACGCGGTGCTCAGGGAATTGCTGAGCCATACCACTCCAGAATGCAGTAGTCGCAGCAGAGGTGATAGTGATACCACGCTCCTGCTCCTGCTCCATCCAGTCCATGGTGGCGGCGCCATCATGTACTTCACCGATTTTGTGAGAAATACCGGTGTAGAACAGGATCCGCTCGGTGGTGGTCGTTTTACCTGCATCAATGTGAGCACTGATACCGATATTACGGTAGCGCTCGATAGGTGTCTTGCGAGCCACGATAGCTTTCCTCTAATTAAGAAACCTATGGTGATGCTGTTAAATATGTGGCCCCAAACAGGGACCACAACAGCATTACCAGCGGTAGTGAGCGAATGCTTTGTTCGCCTCTGCCATGCGATGCACGTCTTCGCGCTTCTTCACAGCAGAACCTTTGTTTTCGGCAGCGTCCAGCAGTTCACCAGCCAGACGGGCAGCCATAGATTTTTCACCGCGCTTACGAGCAGCATCTACCAGCCAGCGCATAGCCAGGGTGTTACGACGCACAGGGCGTACTTCAACAGGAACCTGGTAAGTAGAACCACCAACACGGCGAGATTTAACCTCTACCGCGGGGCGAACGTTGTCCAGTGCGGCTTCGAACAGTTCCATGTGCTCTTTACCGGATTTGTCGTTCATGATGTCCAGAGCACCATAAACGATTTTCTCGGCGATGGACTTCTTACCGTCAACCATCACAACGTTTACAAATTTGGCAATGATCTCGGATCCGAATTTCGGATCTGGCAGGATCTTGCGTTGACCGATCACGCGACGTCTTGGCATGACTCAATTCTCCGTATGCTTCAGGGGATACCCAAAACCTAATTAATGAATGCTTAGCTTGGCCTTACTTAACGGAGAACCATTAAGACTTAGGCCGCTTGGCGCCGTATTTAGAACGGGCCTGCTTACGATCTTTAACGCCAGCACAGTCAAGGGTGCCGCGAACGGTGTGATAACGCACACCTGGCAAGTCTTTTACACGACCGCCACGGATCAGAACAACGGAGTGCTCCTGCAGGTTGTGGCCTTCACCACCAATGTAGGAAGTCACTTCGAAGCCGTTGGTCAAACGTACACGGCATACTTTACGCAGTGCAGAGTTCGGCTTCTTCGGAGTGGTGGTGTACACACGAGTACAGACACCACGCTTTTGGGGGCAGGCTTCCAGCGCAGGAACGTTGCTTTTAGCAACTTTCTTGACGCGGGGCTTGCGCACCAGCTGGTTAATTGTAGCCATTAGCTTTGCTAACTCCTGGTTAGATGCTTTGTTCTTACGGTGAAAAATCGCCCCATTAAGGGCCGCGGCATTCTAAATGCCGCTCAAAAAAGTGTCAAGACAACAAAGGCCGTCCAGTAGATGGACGGCCTTTTTTATGTTGCGTTAACCGCTTTTTATTCGTCGCCACCCAGATCGGCGTTAAGCAGATCGGTCAGCGCTTTTTCGGCGTCATCGGCAGTCATTTGCGGCTCGGCAGCTGCAGGTTTAGCCCGCATACGGTTACGGTCCTGGTGATAGGAGTAACCGGTACCGGCCGGGATCAGACGGCCAACAATAACGTTTTCTTTCAAGCCACGCAGGTCATCAGCCTTACCGGACACGGCCGCTTCGGTCAGTACGCGGGTAGTCTCCTGGAAGGAGGCCGCAGAGATGAACGACTCGGTTGCCAAGGAGGCCTTGGTGATACCCAGCAGCTGGCGTTCGAAAGAAGCAGGCTGTTTGCCAGCATCTTCCAATTCGCGGTTAGCAATTTTAACCCGTGCCACTTCTTGAGTTTCACCTTCCAAGAAGTCGGAATCGCCGGCGCTAACGATGGTGCACTTACGCAGCATCTGGCGAACGATGGTTTCGATGTGCTTATCGTTGATCTTAACGCCTTGCAGACGGTAAACGTCTTGCACTTCGTTAACGATGTAACGAGCAACGGCTTCGATACCACGCAGACGCAGGATATCCTGAGGGGCTTCCGGACCGTCGGCGATAACTTCACCGCGGTGAACTTGTTCACCTTCGAACACGTTCAGCTGACGCCACTTCGGAATCATCTCTTCGTAAGCGTTACCTTCTGCCGGGGTGATCACCAAGCGACGTTTACCTTTGGTTTCTTTACCGAAGGAAATAGTACCGGTGATTTCCGCCAAAATGGCTGGCTCTTTCGGACGACGTGCTTCGAACAAGTCGGCAACCCGTGGCAAACCACCGGTGATGTCGCGAGTCTTAGACGTTTCTTGCGGGATACGCGCCAGGGCGTCACCCACGTTTACTTCGGAACCGTCATCCAAGTTAACGATAGCGTTACCAGGCAAGAAGTACTGGGCCGGGATGTCGGTACCAGCAATGTTTACGTCTTTGCCTTTATCGTCTACCAGTTTCACCATCGGGCGCATCTCTTTACCCGCGCTGGGGCGTTGAGATGGTTCCAGCACCACAATGCTGGACAGGCCAGTCAATTCGTCGGTTTGACGGCTCATGGTCACGCCTTCGAGCATGTCCACAAACTTAATGTGACCTTTTACCTCGGTGATGATTGGGTGCGTATGCGGGTCCCAGTTAGCGACAATGTCGCCACCCGATACCGCTTCGTTGTCTTTCTTAGACAACACCGCACCGTAAGGCAGTTTGTAACGCTCACGCTCACGGCCGTTTTCGTCAGTTACAGTCAACTCGGTAGAACGCGAGGTCACAACCAGTTTGCCGTCGCTGTTCTCAACGTACTTGGCGTTGTACAGCTTCAGGGAACCGTTGTTTTTGATCTGTACTGAGTTTTCAGCAGTTGCCCGCGATGCCGCACCACCGATGTGGAAGGTACGCATGGTCAGCTGAGTACCGGGTTCACCGATAGACTGCGCAGCGATAACACCGATGGCTTCACCACTGTTAATGATGTGGCCACGGGCCAAGTCACGGCCGTAACAGTGGGCACAAACACCAAAGTCGGTATCACAGGTGATAACAGAGCGTACTTTTACCTGGTCAACAGAGTTGGCTTCCAAGATATCAACCTTGGCTTCGTCCAACAGGGTGTTACGCGGCATCAGTACTTCATCAGTACCTGGCATCATCACGTCTTCACAGACCACACGACCCAGCACGCGCTCACGCAGCGGTTCAACAACGTCACCACCTTCGATCAGCGGACTCATCCACAGACCTTCATGGGTGCCACAGTCAGATTCGGTAATAACCAAATCTTGCGCCACGTCAACCAGACGACGAGTCAGGTAACCGGAGTTTGCGGTTTTCAGTGCGGTATCGGCCAGACCTTTACGCGCACCGTGCGTGGAGATGAAGTACTGCAGTACGTTCAGACCTTCACGGAAGTTCGCGGTGATCGGCGTTTCGATGATGGAGCCATCAGGCTTGGCCATCAGACCACGCATACCCGCCAACTGACGGATCTGCGCCGCACTACCCCGAGCACCAGAGTCCGCCATCATGTAGATGGAGTTGAAGGACGCTTGGGTTTCCATTTTGCCTTCGCGGTTCTCTACTTCTTCAGTAGAGAGGTTGCTCATCATGGCTTTGGAAACGCGCTCGTTCGCGGTTGACCAGATATCGATTACTTTGTTGTAACGCTCGCCAGCGGTTACCAGACCAGAAGCAAACTGCTCTTGGATCTCGGCTACTTCGGCCTCAGCTTCGCTGATGATGGCCGCTTTAGCGTCTGGGATAACCATGTCGTCGATACCCACGGAAGCACCCGCCAAGGTGGCGTAGTGGAAACCGGTGTACATCAGCTGGTCAGCAAAGATAACGGTATCTTTCAGACCCAGACGACGGTAACAGGCGTTCAGCAAGCGAGAAATTTGCTTTTTACCCATGTTCTGGTTGAACAGCTCAAAAGGCATACCTTTTGGCTGGATCAAGCTCAGAATGGCACGGCCGATGGTGGTGTCGGTCAAACGAATATCTTCGTTGTAACCGCCGTTGCCATCTTCAACCCAGTGGCTGATGCGCACTTTAACGCGAGCATGCAGGTCAGCCAGGCCAGCGCGATAGAGTTTCTCGGCTTCCTTAGGACCACGCAGCACCATGCCTTCACCTTTGGCATTGATGCGCTCACGGCTCATGTAGTACAGGCCCAATACAACGTCCTGAGAAGGCACGATGATAGGTTCACCGTTGGCAGGA
Source organism: Gallaecimonas mangrovi (assembly GCF_003367375.1). Lineage (GTDB taxonomy): Bacteria > Pseudomonadota > Gammaproteobacteria > Enterobacterales > Gallaecimonadaceae > Gallaecimonas > Gallaecimonas mangrovi. Next base: position 291,387 of record NZ_CP031416.1, on the reverse strand, counting down.
GACAGGATGTTGTTGGTCGACATCATCAGCGCGCGGGCTTCGAGCTGGGCTTCCAGAGTCAGCGGTACGTGTACCGCCATTTGGTCACCATCGAAGTCAGCGTTATAGGCAGCACAGACCAGCGGGTGCAGCTGAATGGCCTTACCTTCAATCAGTACCGGTTCGAATGCCTGAATACCCAAACGGTGCAGAGTGGGTGCACGGTTCAGCATAACGGGATGTTCGCGGATCACTTCATCCAGAACGTCCCACACCTCGGCCACTTCACGCTCAACCATTTTCTTGGCCGCTTTGATGGTAGTAGCCAGGCCACGACCTTCAAGTTTGCCGTAGATGAAAGGCTTGAACAGCTCAAGGGCCATTTTCTTCGGCAAGCCGCACTGATGCAGACGCAGAGTCGGACCTACGGTGATAACGGAACGACCAGAGTAGTCGACACGTTTACCCAGCAAGTTCTGACGGAACCGACCTTGCTTACCCTTGATCATATCGGCAAGGGATTTCAGCGGACGGCGGTTAGAACCGGTGATAGCACGACCACGACGGCCGTTATCCAGCAGGGCATCAACCGCTTCTTGTAGCATCCGCTTTTCGTTACGCACGATAATATCCGGCGCAGCCAGATCCAGCAGACGTTTGAGACGGTTGTTACGGTTGATCACGCGGCGATACAGATCGTTCAGATCTGAAGTTGCGAAACGGCCACCGTCCAGCGGTACCAACGGACGCAGGTCCGGCGGCAACACAGGCAGTACAGCCATGATCATCCATTCCGGCTTGTTGCCGGATTTAAAGAAGGCTTCCATCAACTTCAGACGCTTGGTCACTTTCTTGCGACGGGTCTCGGAGTTAATAGAAGGCAGCTCTTCACGCATCTGCTCGATTTCTTTTTCGAGTTCGATACGCTTCAGAAGCTCCTGCACCGCTTCGGCACCCATGCGGGCGTCAAACTCGTCGCCCCACTGCTCGAGTGCATCCAGATACTGATCTTCAGTCAGCATGGAGCTACGTTCGAGGTTGGTCATGCCCGGCTCAATAACAACGTAGCTTTCGAAATAAAGCACACGCTCGATATCACGCAGGGTCATGTCCAGCAGCAGACCGATACGGGACGGCAGGGACTTAAGGAACCAGATGTGAGCAACGGGGCTAGCCAGCTCGATGTGACCCATGCGCTCACGGCGCACTTTGGTCAGAGTGACTTCAACACCACATTTTTCACAGATAACGCCACGGTGTTTCAGGCGTTTGTACTTACCGCACAGACATTCATAGTCTTTAACTGGCCCGAAGATACGCGCACAGAAAAGACCGTCACGCTCCGGCTTGAAGGTACGGTAGTTAATGGTCTCAGGCTTTTTGACTTCGCCGTAAGACCAAGAGCGAATCATGTCAGGAGACGCAAGACCGATGCGAATAGCATCAAATTCTTCAGTCTTGTTCTGCTGTTTCAAAAACTTGAGTAAGTCTTTCACGCTTTTCTCCTATCGGAGTTAAACCCTGCGGGGCGACGCGAACGCCGCCCCCAAATCTCGATTCACTTCGGCCTTGCGGCTTACTCTTCGTCCAGCTCGATGTTAATACCCAAAGAGCGGATTTCCTTCAGCAATACGTTGAAGGACTCGGGCATGCCCGGCTCCATGGAGTAGTCGCCATCCACGATGTTTTTGTACATCTTGGTACGGCCGTTCACATCGTCCGACTTGACGGTGAGCATTTCCTGCAGGGTGTAGGCGGCGCCGTAGGCTTCCAGAGCCCAGACTTCCATCTCACCGAACCGCTGACCACCGAACTGTGCCTTACCACCCAGCGGTTGCTGAGTAACCAGGCTGTAAGAACCGGTGGAACGGGCGTGCATTTTGTCGTCAACCAAGTGGTTCAGTTTCAGCATGTACATGTAACCCACGGTTACCGCACGCTCAAACTCATTACCGGTACGACCGTCGTGAAGTTTGATCTGACCAGAACGGGGTAAACCAGCCAGCTCCAGCATGTCTTTAATGGTGCTTTCAGCACAGCCATCAAATACTGGGGTAGCAATTGGTACACCACCTTTAAGGTGCTTGGCTAAACGAATGACTTCGTCATCGCTGAAGCTGTCGATGTCCACTTCCTGACGGTAGTTGCCAAGGGCATATACCTTTTTCAGGAATTCGCGCAGTTCAGCAATTTCACGCTGCTCTTGCAGCATTTCATTGATGCGCTCACCAACACCTTTAGCAGCCATCCCCAAGTGAGTCTCGAGGATCTGACCGATGTTCATCCGCGACGGTACGCCTAGCGGGTTCAGCACGATATCAACGGGGTTACCGTTTTCGTCGTACGGCATGTCTTCAACAGGAACAATGGTGGAAATAACACCTTTGTTACCGTGACGACCGGCCATCTTGTCACCAGGCTGTACGCGGCGTTTAACGGCCAGGTAAACCTTAACGATCTTCAGCACACCCGGAGCCAGGTCATCACCTTGGATGATCTTGGCGCGTTTAGCTTCGAACTTCTTATCGAAGTCGGCTTTGATCTCAACCAGCTGCTCAGCAATCTTTTCCAGCTCAACTTGCTTGGCTTCGTCATCAATGGACTGTTCCAGCAATTTGGCTTTCTCAAGCTTGGCAACTTTGGCTTCGTCGAAACCGGAAGACAGCAGCAGGTTCTTGGCACGGTCATAGATACCGGCTTCAAGGATCTGGAACTCTTCGGTCAGGTCTTTTTTGGCCTGCTTGAGTTGCATCTCTTCGATTTCAAGAGCGCGTTTGTCTTTTTCGACGCCGTCACGGGTAAACACCTGCACATCGATAACGGTACCGAAGGTAGAACCCGGTACACGTAAGGAGGTGTCTTTAACGTCAGACGCTTTCTCACCGAAGATGGCGCGCAGCAGCTTTTCTTCCGGAGTCAGTTGGGTTTCACCTTTAGGCGTTACCTTACCAACCAGGATGTCACCAGGCTTCACTTCGGCACCGATATAAACGATACCGGATTCGTCAAGCTTGGACAGCGCAGACTCACCCACGTTCGGGATGTCAGCAGTAATCTCTTCTGGCCCCAACTTGGTATCGCGAGCCACACAGGACAGTTCCTGAATGTGGATGGTGGTGAAGCGATCTTCTTGCACCACGCGCTCGGAAATAAGGATGGAGTCCTCGAAGTTGTAACCGTTCCAAGGCATGAACGCGACGCGCATGTTCTGGCCAAGAGCCAGGTCACCCAAGTCGGTAGACGGGCCGTCAGCCAGCACGTCGCCACGAACAATGGGGTCGCCCACGTTACACACCGGCTTCTGGTTGATGCAGGTGTTTTGGTTGGAACGGGTGTACTTAATCAGGTTGTAGATGTCGATGCCGGCTTCGCCTGGCAGCATTTCATCTTCATTAACCTTAACCACGATGCGGGAAGCATCGACATAGTCGATGGAGCCGCCACGCTTAGCAACCACACAAACGCCGGAGTCAACCGCCAGGGTACGCTCCATACCGGTACCAACCAGCGGCTTATCAGCGCGCAGAGTCGGAACCGCCTGACGTTGCATGTTCGAGCCCATCAAGGCGCGGTTAGCATCATCGTGTTCAAGGAAGGGGATCAACGCCGCTGCAACCGACACGATCTGCTGCGGACTTACGTCCATCAGCTGAATGTCGCTTGCATTCATGTAGGTTGATTCACCTTTATGACGGCAAGGTACCAGCTCGTCCAGCAGACGGTTATTTTCGTCTACGGCAGCATTAGCCTGGGCCACCACATACTGACCTTCTTCGATTGCAGACAGGTATTCGACATCGTCGGTTACCTGGCCATCAACCACCTTACGGTACGGGGTTTCGAGGAAACCATACTCGTTGGTGCGCGCGAAGCTGGACAGTGAGTTAATCAGACCGATGTTCGGACCTTCAGGGGTTTCGATAGGACACAGACGACCGTAGTGAGTCGGGTGTACGTCTCGAACCTCAAAGCCGGCACGTTCACGGGTCAAACCGCCTGGGCCAAGAGCCGAAATACGACGCTTGTGAGTTACCTCGGACAGCGGGTTGTTTTGGTCCATGAACTGAGACAGCTGGCTGGAACCGAAGAACTCTTTAACGGCCGCGCTAATAGGCTTGGCGTTAATAAGGTCTTGCGGCATCAAGCCATCCATGTCGCCCAGAGACAAACGCTCACGAACGGCGCGTTCTACACGCACCAGGCCAACACGGAACTGGTTCTCGGCCATTTCGCCTACAGAGCGAATACGACGGTTACCCAGGTGGTCGATGTCATCCACTTCACCGCGACCGTTACGGATCTCGATAAGGGTTTTCATGACATCAATAATGTCTTGGTTGTCCAGAACCCCTGAACCTTCGATGGTGTCACGGCCAACACGACGGTTGAACTTCATCCGGCCAACAGTGGACAGATCGTAACGGTCATCAGAGAAGAACAGGTTGTTGAACAGTGCCTCGGCAGCTTCGCGGGTTGGCGGCTCACCAGGACGCATCATGCGGTAGATCTCAACCAGCGCTTCAAGGCGGCTATTAGTAGAGTCAACACGCACGGTTTCAGACATGTAGGCGCCGTGGTCCAGGTCGTTGAAATACAGAGTTTCAACGGCCTTGAAGCCAGCTTGAGACAGCTTCGCCAGCAAATCCAGGGACAGTTCCTGGTTAGCGGCAGCAATCACTTCACCACTGGTTTCGTCGACATAGTCTTTGGCCAGTACCTTACCGATAATGTAATCGGTTGGTACTTCCAATTTATCCATGCCGTCTTTTTCCATCTGGCGTACGTGACGCGCAGTTACGCGGCGGCCTTTTTCGACCAGCACCTCACCTTTAACATCCTTGATGTCAAAGGTGGCGGTATCACCACGCAGACGCTCTGGAACCAGAGTCATCATCAGCTTGTCTTTCTTGATCTCGAAAGTCACCTTCTCGAAGAACAGATCAAGAATTTCCTCGGTGCTGTAATCCAAGGCACGCAAAATGATGGAAGCTGGCAGCTTACGGCGACGGTCGATACGCACAAAGAGATTATCTTTGGGATCGAATTCGAAATCCAGCCAGGAACCACGGTAAGGAATGATGCGAGCGTTGTAGAGGACCTTACCGGAAGAGTGGGTCTTACCACGATCGTGATCGAAGAATACACCGGGTGAACGGTGCAGCTGAGAAACAATAACCCGCTCAGTACCGTTGATAACAAAGGTACCGTTGTCCGTCATCAGGGGAATTTCACCCATGTAGACTTCTTGTTCACGGATGTCTTTTACCGTGCCAGGAGCTGCTTCTTTATCAAACAGCACCAAGCGCAGTTTCACCCGCAGTGGTGCCGCATAGGTAACGCCACGAATTTGGCATTCCTGTACGTCAAACACGGGCTCGCCAAGGCGATAGCTAACGTATTGGAGCTCGGCATTGCCGGAATAGCTCTTGATTGGAAATACAGAACGGAAAGCGGCTTCCAGGCCGTTTTGACCGTCTGGGTCCATCTCGATGAACTTTGTAAAAGAGTCCAACTGGATGGAAAGAAGGAAAGGGACGTCCAATACTTGTGAACGTTTACCGAAATCCTTACGGATGCGTTTTTTCTCTGTGTAAGAGTACACCATGGGGTTCCTCAGCTCGCGAAAGTGTGACCCACTAATGTCCGACGGGACAGTCTCAGCGCAACGTCGTTATGTCGCGGCAATCCGGGTGACCGTCTTGCCGGAATAGGCAAAATAAACGACGCGAAATTTTGCCTATTCCTACAGCGCGAAAAGGCCGGTGGCGCTACGCCACCAGCCTTTGCCCCGCAAAGGGCAGTAATCTAGACCTAGATTACTTGATCTCAACAGAAGCACCAGCTTCTTCGAGGTCTTTCTTAAGCGCTTCGGCTTCTTCTTTGGAGATGCCTTCTTTGATGGTAGCCGGAGCGGACTCAACCAGGTCTTTGGCTTCTTTCAGGCCCAGACCGGTAGCGCTACGAACTGCTTTGATGGAGGCAACTTTGTTGGCGCCAGCGGCAGTCAGGACTACGTCAAATTCGGTTTTCTCTTCGGCAGCAGCAGCGCCAGCGTCGCCAGCAACGGCAACAGCAGCAGCGGCAGAAACGCCGAATTTTTCTTCCATAGCTTCAACCAGCTCAACCACTTCCATTACGGACATGGCAGCTACGGCTTCAAGGATTTGATCTTTAGTTACGGACATGACTCAAGTTCCTAATTACTGAAGTATTCGTTACAGCCAAATTGCCCTTAGGCAGCTTCGGCTTCTTTTTGATCGCGCAGTGCGGCCAGGGTACGAACCAGCTTACCAGCGGCGGCTTCTTTCATAGTCGCCATCAGCTTGGCCAGAGCTTCTTCGTAGGTCGGCAGTTTTGCGAGACGGTCAATGTCTGCTGCAGGGATAAATTCCCCGTTGAAGGCAGCACCTTTTACCTCAAACTTGTCGTTCTCTTTGGCGAAGTCTTTGAAAAGACGTGCCGCGGCACCGGGGTGCTCGTTAGAGAAAGCGATCAAAGTTGGGCCAACAAAAACGTCAGACAGTACTGAGTAATCAGTACCTTCTACTGCACGACGCGCGAGGGTGTTACGAACAACCTTCACGAAAATACCCTGAGAACGGGCAGTCGCACGCAGCTGAGTCATTGCCGCTACAGTTACGCCGCGTGAATCGGCTACAACTGCAGAAAGCGCGCCTTTGGCAGCTTCGTTGACTTCAGCAACAATTGCTTTTTTGTCGTCGAGTCTTAATGCCATTGGCTTACTCCTGGATTTAACCGGTCAAACCGGTAGTAATACATGCCCGACAACGTCGGACAACCTTACGGTGACAGCATCCAAGAGAGAAAAATCTCTTAGGGCCTACACCGTCTGCGTAGGATATTTTTAAGCCCGAGGGCTCCTACGGTCTTGGACGAACGCCCAATAATTGAGCGTCGACCCATGCGAAAGCGCCAGAGTATAACACCTGCTGACGCTTTCGCCAATCTCTCTCAAAGCGGTTCTGGATTATTGAACTTCCAGAGTGCTTTGATCGATAGAAACACCAGCGCCCATGGTGGTGGACAGGCTGATTTTCTTAATGAACTGACCTTTAGAAGTAGCAGGTTTTGCTTTCTTCAGAGCAGCCAGCAATGCTTCAAGGTTTTCTTTCAGCTTGCCATCTTCGAAATCGGCCTTACCAATGGTGGTATGCACGATGCCGTTTTTGTCGTTACGGTAACGAACCTGACCAGCTTTGGCGTTTTTAACCGCTTCAGCAACGTTAGGCGTTACAGTACCAACTTTCGGGTTAGGCATCAGACCACGGGGACCCAGGATCTGGCCCAGCATACCCACAACGCGCATGGCGTCAGGGGAAGCGATAACCACATCAAAGTCCATTTGGCCAGCTTTAACTTGCTCGGCCAGGTCTTCCATACCTACGATGTCAGCGCCTGCTTCTTTAGCAGCTTCAGCGTTGGCACCTTGAGTGAACACAGCAACGCGAACGCTACGGCCAGTACCGTGGGGCAGCACAGTGGCGCCACGTACGTTCTGGTCGGATTTACGTGCGTCGATGCCCAGGTTCACGGCAACGTCGATGCTTTCAACGAATTTGGCGTTAGCCAGCTCTTTGAGCAGGGCAACAGCTTCATTGATTGCGTAGTCTTGGGTGGCGTTAACTTTCTCACGGATGAGACGCATACGCTTGGTCAGCTTAGCCATCTATTAATCCTCCACAACCAGGCCCATGGAACGGGCAGAACCGGCGATGGTACGCACAGCGGCGTCCAAATCAGCAGCGGTCAGATCCGGCTCTTTCAGCTTGGCAATATCTTCCAGCTGAGTGCGGGTAACCTTGCCCACTTTATCAACGTGCGGCTTTTTAGAGCCACTTTTGATACCAGCAGCTTTCTTCAGCAAGAAGCTAGCAGGCGGGGTTTTGGTGATGAAAGTGAAGGAGCGGTCATTGTATACAGTGATGACCACAGGCAGCGGCATGCCTTTTTCCATAGATTCGGTACGGGCGTTAAAACCTTTACAGAATTCCATGATGTTCACGCCATGCTGACCCAGAGCAGGACCAATCGGCGGGCTCGGGTTAGCCATACCAGCTGATACTTGCAGCTTGATATAGGCTTGTACTTTCTTAGCCATGATATACCTCGTTAAGTGGGTTCAAGCGCCTTTAAAAAGGCTCCCCGTTAGGATCCCTAAAAAATTAGGGCAGCGAATTCTACTGAATCTCGCTGCCCCTGCCAAGCTTGTTGGCGAATTTTCGTGCGTTAGCCTTTTTCGACTTGGCCGAAATCCAGCTCAACCGGCGTAGAACGACCAAAGATCATGACGGATACTTTCAGGCGGTTCTTCTCGTAATCGACCTCTTCAACGGTACCGTTGAAGTCGGCAAATGGGCCGTCAGTAACCCGCACCACTTCACCAGGCTCGAACAAGGTTTTGTGGCGTGGCTTGTCGACAGCTTCCTGCAGACGATTGAGAATAGCGTCGGCTTCTTTGTCTGAAATTGGCGCTGGACGATCGGAGGTTCCACCGATAAAGCCCATAACGCGAGGAATGGAACGAACCAAGTGCCAAGACTCATCGTTCATAGCCATGTTGACTAACACATAACCAGGGAAGAATTTACGCTCGGACTTACGCTTTTGCCCAGCGCGCATTTCTACCACTTCTTCAGTAGGGACTAATACCTCACCGAAGTGCTCTTCCATGCCATGCATTTTAATATGTTCGCGCAGCGACTGGGCTACGCGTGATTCAAAGCCTGAAAAGGCCTGAACGACATACCAACGTTTTTTCTGTTCAGACATGAAGTCAGACCCTCAAACCTGTAAACCAACCAATCACACGGACCAAAATACCGTCCATAGCCCAAAGCAGCAGACCCATAATGGCAACGGCTGCCATGATGATCAAAGTCGTATGAACCGTCTCTTGGCGAGTCGGCCAAACCACTTTACGTACTTCGGTACGAGATTCTTTGGCAAAGGCCAGCGCCTGTTTACCTTTATTGGTCATAGAAACCAGACCAATGGCAACGGCAAAAACAGCAACACCAACGATGGCACGGACCAAAGTAGAGATGCCTTGGCCATAAACTACGTTCGCGGCTACCAGGCCCGCCAACAAGACAATTACCAAGAGCCACAAAACCACGTCGAGGGCGCTTTTGGGCTGCTGTTGATGTTCAGTATTCACACTCATCATGACCAACCTAGTCAATGTTCGTCGATTCGATTCCACTCTTTGGTGGATCACCCGGCAGCAGGTGACAACGAAGAATGATATTGGAACTCTTCGGGCGTCTGATACTAACGCCTTACTGCTTATGTCCCCTGCCGTTCCTGTTAGATTGCGACCTTACGGAAGCGAGCTGCCGATACTACCAGAATGTCTGCAACATTTCTTGTGGGATCTTTAGGCAGTGGAGGATATTTTTTGCGTACTCAGAAAAACAGGGCGCCGAGGCGCCCTGTTTTCTAGCAATCACTGCACTTAGGCAAGGATTTTGGCTACTACGCCAGCGCCTACGGTACGGCCACCTTCGCGGATGGCGAAACGCAGACCTTCATCCATCGCGATAGGAGCAATCAGCTCTACTACCATCTGGATGTTGTCGCCTGGCATTACCATCTCTACGCCTTCTGGCAGTTCGATGGTGCCGGTTACGTCAGTTGTACGGAAGTAGAACTGCGGACGGTAACCTTTGAAGAACGGAGTATGACGACCACCTTCTTCTTTGCTCAGCACGTACACTTCTGATTCGAACTTGGTGTGCGGCTTGATTGAACCAGGCTTACACAGTACTTGACCGCGCTCTACTTCATCACGCTTAGTACCACGCAGCAGAACACCTACGTTCTCACCGGCACGGCCTTCGTCCAGCAATTTGCGGAACATTTCTACACCAGTACAGGTGGTTTTAGTGGTCGCGTTGATACCCACGATCTCCACTTCTTCACCAACCTTGATAATGCCCTGCTCTACACGACCGGTCACTACGGTACCTCGGCCTGAGATGGAGAACACGTCTTCTACTGGCAGGATGAACGGCTTGTCAATGGCACGCTCTGGCTCTGGGATGTAGGTATCCAGGGCTTCGCCCAGCTCAATGATTTTCTTTTCCCACTCTGCATCGCCTTCCAGCGCTTTCAGAGCAGAACCTTTGATCACCGGCAGGTCGTCACCTGGGAAGTCGTACTGGCTCAGCAGTTCACGTACTTCCATTTCAACCAGCTCTTGCAGCTCTTCGTCATCTACCATGTCACATTTGTTCATGAACACGATGATGTACGGTACGCCTACCTGGCGACCCAGCAGGATGTGCTCACGAGTCTGTGGCATCGGGCCGTCAGTGGCCGCTACTACCAGAATAGCGCCGTCCATCTGAGCAGCACCGGTGATCATGTTTTTCACGTAGTCGGCGTGGCCGGGGCAGTCAACGTGCGCGTAGTGGCGAGTCGGGGTGTCGTACTCTACGTGAGAAGTAGAAATGGTGATACCACGTGCTTTCTCTTCCGGCGCGTTGTCGATTTGGTCGAACGCTTTAGCGCTACCGCCGTAAGTTTTAGACAGTACGGTGGTGATGGCTGCGGTCAGAGTGGTTTTACCGTGGTCAACGTGACCGATGGTACCTACGTTGACGTGCGGTTTCGTACGCTCAAATTTTTCTTTAGACATGATAGTCCCTCGGTTCACAATTTGACTGCCAAACGGCTGTCGTTAGAAATTGCATATACAAGAAAGATATTATGGCTTGAAAGGCAGGGAGGGAAAAGTGGTGCTGATAGGCAGATTCGAACTGCCGACCTCACCCTTACCAAGGGTGCGCTCTACCAACTGAGCTATATCAGCGCACTATAATTGGAGCGGGCAGCGGGAATCGAACCCGCATCATCAGCTTGGAAGGCTGAGGTAATAGCCATTATACGATGCCCGCTTACTGTCCCTTTATTTGAGAGGCTACCTCAAACCATGAATATGGTGGTGGGGGAAGGATTCGAACCTTCGAAGGCTGAGCCGTCAGATTTACAGTCTGATCCCTTTGGCCACTCGGGAACCCCACCGAATTATTCTGTCCTGATTTGAGCGTTCGCACGCTTCGGGCCGGTCAGAAGCCCATTAAGTGGTGCGCATTCTATGAAAAGGAACCAGCCAGGGCAATAGTTTCTGATGGCTATTTGCCTGAATTTGCTGTCATCTGCGCAAACTTTGGCCAATGGGTTACACGTATAGTGCCAAACCTTCTAAAACCAGCTCCGGGCGCACTTCGCCTAACGTCAGCTGCGACTCGGGTAAATAACGCAAACCGCCACCGGTCATCAGCACCGGAGTGTCACTCCCCGCAACGGCTTTAACACGCGCAACGGCCTCGTTGACAAAGCCGCTGACCATGGCCCGGCAACCGCTATAGAGACCGGCACCGGTGTCTGGGGCAAAAGTCAGTTCCCCTTCAGTAGCCTCAAGGCCTATCACTTTGGCAGTGTGGCTCAGTACAGCATCGGTCATCATTTTAAAGCCTGGCGCTATCCAACCGCCGAGGTGGCGGCCCTTATCATCGATAAGGTCAGCCGTGGCAGCAGTACCGATGTCGAGAATAAGGCAGGAACGATGCAGATGTTGGTAGGCAGCGAGCATCGCTAACCAGCGATCAACACCCAGCTTTAAGGGGTCACTGTAGCTATTGGTTACACCAAACGCCTGCGTTTCACTTTTGATCTGCCGGCACCACAAACTGTGTTCTTCCGCAAACCGCAATAACTGCCCCGCCAAAGGATCATGGCCAACAGAGGCGAACAACAAACCACTGCAGCCCGCTGGCACGGGCATTTTCATCAGTTCATAGTGGGAGAAACGGCCCAGCGCAGTCAGCTTGCCGTTTTCCAATAAAGCAGATTTGAGATAGGTATTGCCGACCTCAACCAAAAGCGTTGTCATGGCTTCTCATCGATAGTTCGCCGCCATAAATGCGGTTAATTTGACCTGCAGATTCAAGTAGCAAAGCACCATCACTCTCGATGCCCCGGCATATTCCCACCTGCTGGCTCTTTTCATTTTTGAGCACCACAGCTTGGCCCCAAAAGCAGTCAAGACGATTCCAATCGTCGACAAAGGGTGCTAGGCCTTGCTCGCTGAAAAGTCCAAGGGCCTCCCGGAGCCGGGATATTACCTGAACTGCCAGCTCAGTGCGATCTATCTGGCGATTGTAGATCTGTTGCATATCGGTCCAAGGCTGCCCCACCCGGCCGGCCGACTCAGGCGGCATGGCCACATTAAGGCCCACTCCAATAATGATATTGACCGGCCCATTCGCCTGCCCCACCATCTCAACCAAAATGCCACCTAGCTTGCGGCCATTGTGGTAAAGGTCATTTGGCCATTTAAGCCTGATGCCGTCGCCCAGCAAGTCGTTAATCGCATTGGCTACCGCCACACCCGTCACCAAGCTCAAGCCTTGCAAAGCGGCATTACGGCTATCCAGTTGCCAGAACATACTGAAATAAAGATGCGCACCAAAAGGCGAAACCCACAGTTGCCCGCGGCGGCCACGCCCGGCGGTTTGGCATTCGGCCAAGACCACTTCGCCATTGGCTGGCTCGCGAATGGCTTTAACAATGTCATTGGTTGAACCAACCTCGGACCACAGCTGTAACTTTTCACCCAGCCCGGCTTTCAGCCCTTTCTCGTTCAACAGCGAAATAGAATACGGCAGCCGATAACCACGGCCTTTGACACTAAAAATATCCAAACCCAGGCGGCGCAGTTCAGCCATGCGTTTTGACACTGAAGCACGAGACAACGAAAGCTGCTCGCCAAGTTCTTCGCCTGAATGAAAATGCCCGTCAGCTAACGTGTCTAACAGCAGCTGATTGGCAGCATCGAATCGTTTCATAACAGCCATCTTTAAAGTGAAATTTCGCCGGTTTGACCTATCAAACGCACTTCCGGCGTCAGGGTTACGCCAAACTTGTTCTTCACATCATCCCGGATCTGCCGGGCCAAACTTAGTAGTTCTTCAGCCTTAGCCTGGCCATGGTTAACCAGCACCAAGGCTTGTTGGTGGTGTACACCGGCCGCCCCTAGTTTTTTACCTTTCCAACCGGCCTGATCAATAAGCCAAGCAGCAGCAATTTTGACTTGGCCCTCGGTGGTAGGGTAACCCGGCACATTACTGTACTGGCGACTGATCTCAGCAAAGTCGGCCTGGCTTAATGTTGGATTCTTAAAAAAGCTACCCGCATTACCCAGCAGCTTGGGGTCAGGTAATTTGCTACGCCTAGCTGATTTAACACAATCAGCAACCGTCTGGGGAGTGAGGTTGTTTTCTGGCAATTGCGACAATGGCGCATAGGCTAAAACGGCTTGCCAAGGCTTAGGTAAATAAAGGCCAACAGCGGTGATCAATACCTTGCCTTGCAGCGCCTGTTTAAACACCGAGTCTCGGTAGCCAAACTGGCATTCCTCTTTATTGAGTTGCTGGATATCGCCCGTCGTTAAATCCAGGTATTCGACGTACTCACAGCGATCTGCAAATTCAAGGCCATAAGCACCAATATTTTGGATAGGGGCTGCACCAGCGGTGCCAGGAATGAGGGCCAGATTTTCAAGGCCACCAAGCCCTTCTTGTAAGGTCCAGTCCACTAACTGTGGCCAGCTTTCGCCACCCATTACCCGAAGATGATAGGCATCTTCAGTTTCAGTAAGCACTTTTCCTTTCAAGGCATTTTGTAGAATAAGACCTTGATAGTCTTCGGCAAAAAGAACATTAGACCCGCCACCAAGGGGAAAAAATGCGGGATTGTTTCGAACTAATTCGGGGATGGCGGGCAGATCGTTTACAGACTCCAGCACTACCAATTTGGCAGCCCTAGCTTGAAGGCCGAAGGTATTAAAAGCAATCAGTGGCGCATCGGTGAGGATCTGCATTCTTAAAGCCGGTTTTTAAGGGGCGTCTAGTGTATACAAGATGCCCTTAACGAAAAAGCCCCGGTCATTTGACCGGGGCTTTTCATTTTTTAGTGGTGCTGATAGGCAGATTCGAACTGCCGACCTCACCCTTACCAAGGGTGCGCTCTACCAACTGAGCTATATCAGCACGCATATTAGGTGCCTGGCAGTGACCTACTCTCACATGGCGAATGCCACACTACCATCGGCGCAACTGCGTTTCACTTCTGAGTTCGGAATGGAGTCAGGTGGTTCCACAGCGCTATTGCCGCCAGGCGAATTCATTTAAGTCCGCTCAATGAGCCAACTTATCAATTCGGATTAAAGCTGATGTAACACTTTTAAGAGGTCTCACCCTTACTTGGCGTCCACCAAAACCCTTTGGGTGTTGTATGGTTAAGCCGCACGGGCAATTAGTACTGGTTAGCTCAACGTATCGCTACGCTTACACACCCAGCCTATCAACGTCCTGGTCTTGAACGACCCTTTAGGAGACTCGAAGTCTCAGGGATGACTCATCTCGAGGCTTGCTTCCCGCTTAGATGCTTTCAGCGGTTATCAATTCCGAACTTAGCTACCGGGCAGTGCCACTGGCGTGACAACCCGAACACCAGAGGTTCGTTCACTCCGGTCCTCTCGTACTAGGAGCAACCCCTCTCAATCATCCAACGCCCACGGCAGATAGGGACCGAACTGTCTCACGACGTTCTGAACCCAGCTCGCGTACCACTTTAAATGGCGAACAGCCATACCCTTGGGACCGACTTCAGCCCCAGGATGTGATGAGCCGACATCGAGGTGCCAAACACCGCCGTCGATATGAACTCTTGGGCGGTATCAGCCTGTTATCCCCGGAGTACCTTTTATCCGTTGAGCGATGGCCCTTCCATTCAGAACCACCGGATCACTATGACCTACTTTCGTACCTGCTCGACGTGTCTGTCTCGCAGTTAAGCTGGCTTATGCCATTGCACTAACCTCCTGATGTCCGACCAGGATTAGCCAACCTTCGTGCTCCTCCGTTACGCTTTAGGAGGAGACCGCCCCAGTCAAACTACCCACCAGACACTGTCCTTAATCCCGATAAGGGACCGAAGTTAGAACATCAAACATACAAGGGTGGTATTTCAAGGTTGGCTCCACACATACTGGCGTACGTGTTTCATAGCCTCCCACCTATCCTACACATGTAGGCTCAATGTTCAGTGTCAAGCTGTAGTAAAGGTTCACGGGGTCTTTCCGTCTAGCCGCGGGTACACTGCATCTTCACAGCGAGTTCAATTTCACTGAGTCTCGGATGGAGACAGCATGGCCATGGTTACACCATTCGTGCAGGTCGGAACTTACCCGACAAGGAATTTCGCTACCTTAGGACCGTTATAGTTACGGCCGCCGTTTACCGGGGCTTCGATCAAGAGCTTCACCTTACGGCTAACCCCATCAATTAACCTTCCGGCACCGGGCAGGTGTCACACCGTATACGTCCTCTTTCGAGTTTGCACAGTGCTGTGTTTTTGATAAACAGTCCCAGCCATCTGGTCACTGCGACTCTCAACTGCTTACGGAGCAAGTCCTTCACAATCAAGAGCGTACCTTCTCCCGAAGTTACGGTACTATTTTGCCTAGTTCCTTCACCCGAGTTCTCTCAAGCGCCTTAGTATTCTCTACCTGACCACCAGTGTTGGTTTGGGGTACGGTTCCTATGCAACTGAAGCTTAGAGGCTTTTCCTGGAAGCGTGGCATCAACAGCTTCGTGACCGTAGTCACTCGTCTCGTGTCTCGGAATTAGCAGCCCGGATTTACCTAAGCTACCTCCCTACGCACTTTCACATGGACAACCAACGCCATGCCTGCCTAGCCTTCTCCGTCCCCCCATCGCATTGCATAGAAGTACAGAAATATTAATCTGTTTCCCATCGACTACGGCTTTCGCCCTCGCCTTAGGAGCCGACTCACCCTGCCCCGATTAACGTTGGACAGGAACCCTTGGTCTTCCGGCGTGGAGGTTTTTCACCCCCATTAACGTTACTCATGTCAGCATTCGCACTTCTGATACCTCCAGCATGCCTCCCGACACACCTTCAACGGCTTACAGAACGCTCCTCTACCGCTCACACATAGTGTGAACCCGTAGCTTCGGTGCATAGCTTAGCCCCGTTACATCTTCCGCGCAGACCGACTCGACTAGTGAGCTATTACGCTTTCTTTAAAGGGTGGCTGCTTCTAAGCCAACCTCCTAGCTGTCTAAGCCTTTCCACATCGTTTCCCACTTAGCTATGACTTGGGGACCTTAGCTGACGGTCTGGGTTGTTTCCCTTTTGACAACGGACGTTAGCACCCGCTGTCTGTCTCCCGGATAGTACTCTTGGGTATTCGGAGTTTGCATGGGTTTGGTAAGTCGGGATGACCCCTAGCCCAAACAGTGCTCTACCCCCAAGGTATTCGTCCGAGGCGCTACCTAAATAGCTTTCGAGGAGAACC